>NZ_LBJP01000001.1:0-35088 GCF_028128715.1 Bradyrhizobium sp. CCBAU 51745
ACGATGCCGCCAACCTTGGCCGCGGCGAGGAAGACGACCTGCGGCCGCACGCGCGCGAACCAGTCGAACACTTGGGCCTGGTTGCGGAGATCGACCTCGCGCCGGTCCACGGTCACGAGCTTGACGTCCTCTCGCGCCAGCCGGCGCAGCAGCGCGCTGCCGACCATGCCGCGATGGCCGGCGACGTAGACGCTCTTGCCCTTCAGCTCAAACGGTACGCTTGCCACTCACGATGTCCCGTTTGGCGTCGGCCAGATCGCTTGCCATCATCTCTTCGACCAGCTGCGCAAACGTCCGCTTCGGCTTCCAGCCGAGCACTTTGCGCGCCTTGCTGGCGTCGCCGATAAGAAGATCGACCTCGGTCGGGCGGAAATAGGTCGGATCGACCTTCACCACCGTCTTGCCGCTGATGGCATCGACCCCGGTCTCGTCGACGCCCTTGCCGCGCCATTCGATGCGGCGGCCGACCTGCGCGAAGGACAGCTCGACCATCTCGCGCACCGAGCGCATCTCGCCGGTGGCGAGCACGAAATCGTCGGGTTTGTCGGCTTGCAAAATCATGTGCATGCCCTCGACGTAATCCTTTGCGTGGCCCCAGTCGCGCTTGGCCTCGAGATTACCGAGATAGAGCGTCTGCTCGAGCCCGACCTCGATCCGTGCCACGCCGCGGGTGATCTTGCGGGTGACGAAGGTCTCGCCGCGGATCGGGCTCTCGTGGTTGAACAGGATGCCGTTGCTTGCGAACATGCCGTAGGCTTCGCGGTAGTTCACCGTGATCCAATAGCCATAGAGCTTTGCAACGCCGTAAGGAGAGCGCGGATAGAACGGCGTCGTCTCCTTCTGCGGGATCTCCTGCACGAGACCGTAGAGCTCGGAGGTCGAGGCCTGGTAGAACCGCGTGTCCTTCTCCATGCCAAGGATACGGATTGCCTCCAGGAGGCGCAGCACGCCGATGGCGTCGGCATTGGCCGTGTATTCCGGACTCTCGAAGCTGACCGCGACGTGACTCTGGGCGGCGAGATTGTAGATCTCGGTCGGCCGTATCTGTTGGACCAGGCGGATCAGATTGGTCGAATCCGTCATGTCGCCGTAGTGCATCTGGAACGGCACGTTGCCGACATGCGGGTCCTGGTAGAGATGATCGACACGCGCGGTGTTGAACGAGGACGAGCGCCGTTTGATGCCGTGCACGACATAGCCGAGCGACAGCAAATATTCGGCAAGATAAGCGCCGTCCTGACCCGTCACACCGGTTATGAGAGCAATTCGCTCACGCATCCGAATTCCCGCTTGCTAATCGTATCATGGATCTGATCTCACCTGGGCAGTCCCGTCCGTCTATATCCAAGACCTGCATTAAATCAAGTACTTGATTGCCACGCGGGCCTCCTTGAAAAAGGCAGTGTAATGGCGCTAGTTGAATGACACGGATAGGTGCCGAACCCGGAAGCCGCATCTTGCGGGAGGGCGCCACAGCAAACTCCAACAGACAACTGGGATTAGGGACCTCTTCTAGAACCGGACGGCCGGCAACTATCCCGAGATTTCGAACACTAAATCATGGCATCCATTTTCCTAGTCAATCCGATTTCGGGCCGAGGGCATCTCGACGCTTACGCGCGGCTCTATTCGCGGGCACTTCTGGAATTGGGACACCGGGTGGTACTTGTCGCTCAAACTGACGCCGAGACCATCAGCTACTTGGCCCGAAATGCGCCTGCACTGGCGGCTTCCTTTGCTTTTTTTTCTGTCGACCAACCGAACCGGGGTGGCGCCGCTGGGATGGACTCCATCACGTGGACTCAACTCGTCTCGAAGAATGGCGCGCTCGACATCTTGCTGCGATCTATCGGAGTGCGATACGGCAAGCTTCGGTCGCAGATGGTTCGGATCAAGCGTGCACTTGGACGCCGTTTGCTGGAAACTGAATTCGCGCGCGCGCTGAACCTGCGCTTCCATTCTGACGTGAGCCGAATTTCGTTCAATCCTGCGCTCGATTGCATCGACACGGTCGCTTCCATATCGGGCGAGGCCGCGCCCGATCTCATTCTGTTTCTCTATCTCGATATGATGGCCGAGCAACCGCGCAACATTGCTGTCCTCGACCGCCCGCAGTCCGCACCATGGGCCGGGCTTCTGTTTCATCCACGGCTGATCAGCGAGCCGACCAAGCCTGTTGAGGGCTATTTCAAATCGTCCAAGGCGCGTGGTGGCTTGTTCCTGGTCCCTTCCGCGATTCCTGCCTATGCGAAAGCCGCACCCAATCTGCATTTCGCACTTGCGCCAGACGTGGCCGATCTGGAACTACCGACGGAGCCCAGTGAGCTCGCCCGTGAAATCCGTAAGCGCGCTGGTGATCGGACCGTCGTATTGCAGATCGGCTCGATCGCCGCGCACAAAGGTATTGCGACGCTCCTCGACGTCATTGCAGCCGCGGATCCCGCTCGGTTCTTTTTCGCGATCATAGGCAAGGCGAACTGGGAAAGCTTCGATGAGCATCGGAGCCGAATTCGGTCCTTTTACGCAAATCCGCCCAAAAACGTCTTCCTCTTCGAAGGATACATAGCGAGCGAGCCCGACTACAACAGCATCATTCAAGCCTGCGATATTCTATATGCCGTCTACCAGGGTTTTAACAGTTCTTCGAATTCCCTGACAAAGGCAGCTGGATTTCGCCGCCCCATTCTGGTGACCGAAGATTCACTGATGGGCGAACGCGTCCACCGATTGAAAATCGGCGCCTGTGCCCCCGAAGGCAACGTCGACGCCATCCTGGAAAAGCTCGGCTGGCTCGCTGGCCAGCCGAAAGACAACTTCGATTTCAACGCGTTTCAGGATGAGCAATCGATCGAAGCGCTCAAGTCCACTCTCTTCAAAGCCCTCGGCGTGTGGCTCTCTGCCGCCGCCTCAACGACGCCGCACCTCCCGCGCAACTAGTTCCCGAAACGGTCGAGCCAATCCTTCGAATAAAGGCCACGTCCGTAATGTCCGAGCGGCCGCAATTCGCCGGTGACCACATCTACGACGGGCATCTCCGAAATGGCTTCGGAACGCCGCAGGCCCGACAAATAAGTTAGCGCGCCATTCGCATCACGAGACTCGCGAAACAGCGGAGGCCGGGGACGCTTGTCCGCGATGCGGGCTTCAATTTGCGGCGCGAGATCGTTCCTGACGAAAAAAGCATTGTTTCCTTCGGTATTGGAACCGACGAACGTATAACCACGCAAGTTCGCCAGGTGTTCCAGTGCGCGAATGGAAGTTCCCCAATACAAATTGGTGTAGTGCTTCTCGGTCCTGTAGAAATTTTCGTCGTAAGGTACCGAAATCGGATACACGTCCCCGAACAACCCGTTGTATTCGCAGACTACGATGCCCGGGTTCGCAGTCGTTATCGCATTCCAGACCCAATAATCGTTTCCATCGATATCGATGCTCAAGAGTCCGATCTCTCCATCAAAACCATATCGAGTGAAGAGGTCATTGATGTTGTCTCTGGTAATCTGGAGATGGACTGCAGTCAGGTCGTGACGCCACATCAGATCCGTTTTCCGGACGGCTTCGATAGCTTCCGTGGATATGTCTGCGATCAATCCACGCCAATTCCTATGTTGCAACAGGAACGGCGTATTGGCTTCCACGTAGTGCTCGACTCCAAACTCGACGAAGCTTTGCTTCAAGGTGGGCAGGTTGGAAACGAGCCACTCGATGATCCCATCTTCCCCCCATTGAGAACTGACCCGAAAGCCGGCAGCCCCGAGCGCAGGCAATTTCTCCAATTGAGAAACCGTCATCGCCGCCTGGGTGCCCGCAATCATCTTCAATTGATGAACCTCACGCCGCAGATCGGCGGAGCCGTTCGTCGCTGCGGCCAGAGACGCAACTTTTTCAGACAACGCCTCGAGCGCGCGGGTCGCGGCAGCCAGTTGTAGGCTGACGTCCCGAGTGAGGGCTCGGCTGAGGCGGGCGAAGAGTCTACGTATCAATCTCCGTCTCCAGATGTTTCGATGTGAGGAGATGTTGCCATAGCTGAAGCTGTGCGATTTGACCCCTTCAGGCCGACCGATCGCATCTGGCTTTTTTGAGTAGAAGACAGAATCGCGTGCAAGAATCGTAGTCCGTTATCGTTCCACATGGCGGCAGCGGACAAGATAGCCACGATTACTCACGCCCATTCCCGGAAAGGCGGGATCGTCCAATGAGACGGACCAGGTTAGTTCGATAGATCCGATGCTCTCGAGGGCCTTCGATAGCTCATCGGAACAAAACACCTGGATCGGCATGGATCCTCGATAAATGTGCTCAGGTACGGTCTGCACCATGAACTGGGTGGGTCCATGACGTATTGGTACTCTCGTCAGCAAGATCCAACCTGAGACTTTCGCCGCTGCGCGCAAGGCTTCGAACGGTTCTGCCAAATACTGCAAGGTCCCGCTGATGAGCGCAACATCAAAGCTCCCGCGGGCTGGAATGCTGTCGAAGTATCTGAATGGCGCGCCAAGTCCCGAACATGCGGCCACCAGGCTTGATGTTTCGACGATAGACCAGTCCAGCGCTTCTGCGGCAAGAAGAGATTGAATTCGAAAGAAGTAGTTTCCTGCGCCTCCTCCGATATCGAGGACCGACAATCGGCCGGCCTTCAAATGATCCCGGACCACGCAAAGCGCCGAATGAACTTGCTGGAAGCGGCCATCGATCTCCGTTGGGGGGCTCGCTTCCATCATTTGGCGAAGCTGCACCTGCGCTGCTTTTGCGGCGGCCTCACTATCGTATCCCTCGCAATGCGCTGCAGCCTCGCGAAATGTCTCGTAGTCGCCGCTGAACATGGTACTCGGACTAGGCGGCGCCACGGACACGGCTTCCTGAGCCGGCACGACATCTGGAGTCACTGGCGCACTCCGAGCTGGCGCACTCCCACCCACGATGAGCCGGCGCAAGGCTGTCCAAAGCAGGGGTGGAACGAGTTGCTTCGCAATCGCCCTAGCGGTGATACTCATTGCGTTTCCGTCCACAGCGCGATCCGCCGAAGCTCAAATTGGGGGTTTGGGTGCGCCAGGTTCCTACTGAAGGTACCAGAGCCCACGAGCGGGCTGATAGTCCTTCATCGAATCTCGTGAAAAAGCCTCGTCCACGGGTACGTAGAGTGAGCAATCCTTGCAGAGCTGCGGAATATCACCCCGCGAAAAGGCTTCTCGAAATGCAACTGCACTCTTGCTTCTCCAAACTTTGAGCCAATGGTCGGTGACTGCATTGCCGACAATATGCTTGGCATTCCAATCCACACACCCGCATCCGACGACCGTACCGTCAACCCCAATGCTCATTGACGCATATGCGACGGCACAATCAGCGCGCTTTTCCCTGTTGTCGGTGACCACCAGATTTGCTCCCTCCGGCAGATCGCCTTCCTGAATGATGCCGCCCCAGGAAAAGAAGGAGTTACGATTTTCTCCGATTTCGAAGGTATCACCGAGTTCGGCCATCAATTCCGAGCCCAACGTTAGCTCCGGGCGCTGTGTCCTGAACATCAGAGCGAGTCTCATCTTGATGTTCTTCTCCTCGACGATTTTCTTTATGCGCCGCAGCTGCGTTCGAACCGTCTCAAAGGCGTTGACCCCGTACATGGTTTTGTAGCTCTCGCGGTCCGTACCCCCGAGCGAAATTTGCAAATAATCGATGCGACGAAGAACCGCCTCAAGATCCTCGTCCGAGTATTTGGCCGCACCGACAAGGTAAGTTGTCGTATAGACGTAAAACCGACCTGGCTCCGCATAGCCATCCTTCAAATGCTTCAGTCGCCTCAGTAACAGCCGATCGGAGAACACGTCAGACTGCATCGAGCTGAGCCCCAAGGCGCCGCCGCCAGCAACGTAATAGTCAGCAGCAAGCCTCATGAAGGTATGCATATCCATTTCCGACCTTTTGCGCTTCACCTTGGAGTTCGGGCAAAATACGCAGCTTGCGGCGCAAAAATTCGTCACCTCAATATTGAGGTCCAGCGGTCTTTTCTGAACGATACTTTTTGTGCGGGCGAGTATCGCGGGCTCGACGAATCTGCGTTTCCAGGTGACCGCAACACGACGCGCCGCTGTCGTACTCAAGAAGCTGTTCAGCAGAGCCTGCGGTTGCCGCCGTGGCCGGCCCAGTCGAACATAGGCCCGGGCGCAGGCGCGAGCTGCATCAAGCAGGATTGGACGGCCGCGCACTTTGACTGTGCCGAGAAGGCGCTTGACAGATTCTTTATGCATGACTTTGTCTGATCCAACTTTGCGACCGCTTCCGCAGCCGAATTGTCCCCGGCGCACCACGATGTTCGAACCTGCCTCTAGCCGCGCCTGCACGATTCATCCGGCGTGAAAACGGCGCAGTCGCCGCCCAACCTTACTCCATTGCTCCGGGATCGGGCCACGTCTGATGTAGCCAAGGCGGATCCGCGCGAGAGCAGGTCCGCGGCTATACCGTTCCGGGACGGCCCGAGGCCGCGGCTGCCGTCAAATCTATGCGCGGGAACTCATCGAGCGCCCCACCCGCTGAGGCGTTGAAGATCCGTATCCCATGAAGCCCCGCGACCCGTTTGATCCAGCGGTACTGCTCCCACAGCACCTTGAGCGCTGAAAGCTCATCGTACAAACTACCGACGATGTTGCCTTTGGTATCGGTCGATGGATCCTTCCCTCTCAGCAAGGTCGGTTCGTAGAAGTAGTTATATTCGCCGGTTCGAAAGTGATCGTGATCCGTTCCTAGCAAATAGATCTCGGTGAATCCCATGTACATCGCAGCCATCAGACACATGATCGCAACCGACTGAACACCCGGGATCCGCTTCGATATGTCCGGAAGAGCCAACGGATCGTAGTCTTGGAACGTCCCCGCCAACGTCACGTAGCGGATATCGCGCCCCCTGAACAATCCGGAGTCCCTGACCAGCGCCTCCTCCGTGTAGTTCAGAAAGAGGGTTGCGCGCCCGAGTCTGCCGTCCATCTCGCGAAACCAGTTTATGGCATCTTCACGCGTCAGCAGCCCATAGGTCAGCTGCGGGACGAGGTGATAAATCGGGCTGAGGGTCGAATAATCCGGGTGATGATAGCCGCTCGAGACCGAAAAAACGTGCTCGCCCTTCAATACCGTGATGTCTTGACGCTTCACGCTCGGCCCGTTGCAGAGAATGAAACAACGCTGTCCCTGGTGCCGATGCCGGAACTCGACGTTCCGCGCGGACAATTCCAACGGATGCTTCAATCGTTCGGCTTCCTGCCGCAGTCGAAGCCTCTCAGGCTGGTCGACCTTGAAGTGCCGGTAAAGCGCGTGGGGCATTGCTCCCCAGAACATATTCGTCAACTTGGCCACCTCACGTCTCGCCTTAACCCAAGCACATCGCAGCCCATCGCCGCGCGTATCCAAGCGCGCACCGTCTGATCGTCGGATGGCGACTACGGCCAAGTACGACGGATGGCTGCAAACTCGTCCAAAGAATCGATGATTCGTTGCACATAGTCGTCCCAGCTTGCTTTCCCGGTGACCGCAAGCCCTGCGTTGACGGCTTTCGTTCGGACCTCATCGTCCCGCAGATTCAATATAGCTTCCGCGAAAGCCTGTGCATCGGTTGGAGGGACCAAGATCGCGCCCTCTCCGAGCTGCTCGCGCGCACCCGGAATGTCCGACGCGACGACGGGACATCCGATCGCAAACGCCTCCAGCGGAGGCAGATTGTCGGGACCGAAAAAAGTCGGAAACACGAGACAAAATGCCCGTCGGTAGAGATCGAGGATATCGATCCTGTCCACAAAGCCCAGGAATCTCACATCGCGGTCAAGCCCAAGGCGGCGTGCATAGTCCCGAACATAGTTCTGGTTGCCCTTGTCCGAGCCGGTGAAGACAACGCCCAAGTTCCACCCCGACCTCTCGCGAACAATCTTGCAAGCCTCGAGCACGAGCACATGATTTTTGTGTGCCCAGAACTGTGCTGGATAAAACAGATATTCGCCAGGAGTGTCGAGCTTCGACGGCGCAGCCTTCAAGGGCGAACGCGCTTCCTCCAGCGCGTCAAGTGGAGCGACGAAAGGCAGCACCTTGATACGTTGTAGCGGCACTTGATAGTAGGCCGCAATTTCCTCAGCTCCACGCTGGGTACCTGTATAGATCACGGTTGCCCGGCGCAGAATCCGCGCATAGTTGTGCTCTCGTCGATTCCATTCCGCGCCCGTACTCACTTCCGGAAACCATGGACTGTCGCGATGCTGCAAGTCCCACACCACGATGCCGAAGGGAACGTCCACGACGACGTCCTCAAACCAGGGCGCCAGATACAGGACAAATTGTATCCCCTCACGCTTGTAAATATCGTCGATCCATGACGCTTCGGTTTCCGGGATTTGCGTCTTCTCTTCCGCGCGTGTTGACGGCACCGCACCCATCTGGCTTTCGGGCGACACCGGCCGGTACAAGGCCGCGTAAACCCTCGTGGCGAAGTCCGAGAACCGCTTGATTCTTGCCAATCGCTGCTCAAACAGGCGTTTCTCTACAAGGAACGCTTCAAACGCCTTGGTGCGCTGCGCGAACTCCGCAGCTCGCTGTTCGAGCTCCGCAGCGTGCTGCTCTTCCTGCCGGCGGACAATCTCGTCGACTTCTTGCTGAGTCTTAACCCCGAACCTCTGCGCATCCAGATTGACACTCGGAAACTTGCCAAACTGTGCAGCAAGCGCCTCGCCCTTCTTGCGATAAAAAAGCACTATGGTGTGCCCACAGGATTCGTACAGCCGACTTAGCGCGGTCAATTGATTGACCACGAGCGTGTAAGCGCCTCCCTCTGTCGGAGACATGTTCCCTAAGAAGAGACCAACCTTCATTCTTTGTGCAATCTATGTAATCCGCCGGGCAGCCAGCAGTTCAAGTGAAGCGCTCAGGGACCGCTTCGTCATCGGCTACGGCAGATTCGTAGTCGTCAGGCCGCCCGATGTCTTTCCAATATCCCCCGTACGGCTCGACGAATACGGGCTCACCTCGCAACATAAGCAGTCTCATCAAGTCGTCGAAGCCGAATGGCACTCCCTCCGGTATGAACGAAAGAACCCTCCTGTTCAGCATGTAAATGCCCATGCTGACCTCAAACGGGACCTTCGGCTTCTCCTCAAACCGGACCAGTCGCCCCTCCTCAGAATGCAAGACGCCGTAGTCGATCAACTGCTCGCGCCGATGAGATGCTATCGTAAACAGCCGTTCGGCCCCGGCATGCCGCTGGTAAAAATCGCCGAATGCGAGATCAGTCAGGATATCACCGTTCATGACCAGGAAGTTCTCCGGCAAGTCGCCGATGAGCTTGAGCGGCCCCATCGTGCTCAGAGGCTGGTCCTCGAGTGAATAGTCAACGTTCACATTCCAATCCTTGCCGTCGCCGAAAAACGCGCGGATCAGGCGCGTATGGGCACTGATCGCCAGCGTGATGTGCTCGAATCCCGCTGCGGCAAGCTGTTGGATGACGATATCCAGCACGGGTCGCGATCCGATCGGCACCAGCGGCTTCGGGATCGTCAGGGTGAATGGACGCAATCGCGTTCCGAGTCCACCCGCGAGAATGACAGCGCGCCTAGACATTGTAGATATTGGCCTTGTATCGCTGATGATTTTCGGAATCCCTGAACCAATCGACCGTGCGGCGAATGCCCTCTTCCAGAGTTATGGAAGGAAGATAACCGGTTAGGGAGTTGATCAAAGTGTTGTCGCAGAGCAACCGGTCGACCTCACTGAACTCCGGACGCATGCGTTGCTCGTCGTGAACGATTTCGATCTCGGAGCCGACGACCTTCGCGATGAGCAGAGCAAGGTCTCCAATGGTTATCTCGCGCCCGCTACCAACATTGACCGACTTTCCGATCGATTGCTGACACCCGGCAAGCATGAGAAATCCTCGGCAGGTATCTTCAACATAGTTTAGATCTCTCGTTGGACGCAGGTTTCCCAATTTGATCCTGCGCTCCCCGCCAAGCAATTGCAGCATGATGGTTGGAATCACCGCGCGAGCAGACTGCCTCGGACCGTAGGTATTGAACGGTCGCACGATCGTCACGGGTGTCGCAAAAGACAGATGGAAGCTTTCGGCAAGTGCGTCGGCGGCGATCTTGGTGGCGCTGTAAGGCGATTGTGGTTGGCGGGGATGCGCCTCCGAAATCGGCACCGTGCGTGCCGTTCCATAGACTTCGCTGGTCGAGGCCACCAAAATCTGTCCGACTCCTTGATCGCGGGCGGCCTGCAGCACGTTCAACGTACCCGAAACATTCGTATCCACATAGCTTCGGGGTGCCTGGTACGAATATGGAATCGCGATCAGTGCGGCGAGGTGAAAGACGATATCCATACCGCTGACGGCGGCGCGGACGAAATCGGCATCACGAACGTCGCCACATCTGATATCGAGCTCGTTCAATAGCGGGCTTCCGTCGAGCCACCCCCAGCTATTGAACGAATTGTACAGCGTCATCGCCCGTACGGATGCCCCCGCCCTGACCAGCGTCTCAGCCAGATGGGACCCGATGAAACCATCGGCTCCGGTTACGAGAACTTTTTTACCTTCAAGGGACATGTCAGGAATACTCAGGCCTGGACTGGTGCACTCGGGCCGGGATGCCGAACGCAATGCAATCGCTTGCAATCTCGCCCTTGACCAGCGAATGCGCCCCGATGACGCTTCTTGGGCCGATCGAGGCTCCCTTCAAAACCACGACGTGACTGCCGAGCCACACACCCTCCCCGATTTTGACGGGCTCGGCCGTGATGGGTGCGTATTGAACGTACTGATCCGCGCCTGTGCCGTGCTCGGCATCCGTGATCTCGAGAAAAGCAGCGAAAATGCAATGGTCTTCGATGATCAAGCGCTTCATGGCTCCGATCTTCGAGAAGTCATTTATGAAGACGTTGTTTCCGATTGCAATATGTCCTTCCGGGCCGGTCCCCACGTAGGTTTGACGGCCGACCACCGCATTTGCGCCCATCACGATCGAGCCGAGCAGCAGGGCCCCATTTCCGACATCGGCGTTTTCGCCGATGGTGATATTGCCGTCGATCTTGACATCATGCCCAATGACCGCCCCTTCATCGATGCAGACATCGCGGCCCACCTCAAAGCCACGCCCCAGATATCTGGGACGGCCAAACCGGGCAGCCTTGCGCCTCGCCAAGCGCCAGCGCACGAAAGTGACGATGCTCCTCACGATCGACGTCAAGGCGTCCCCAGCCTTTCGACCGTCCAGGGCAGCTGCAACGCATTTATCGAGCTCTTGCGGCTGAACCCGACAATATCGGTTATCTGCAGGTGATCTTCGATCTGGAACGAAGGGCTCTCGATGACATCGACGATTTCCTTTTCCCGAACCATTCCCGAACGGATGTGGTAAACACCAGTGTTCAGGATACGGTCGGGAATGCGCACCCGCGCCTTGTATCGTCCGGGCTTGCGCGTCTCCAGGCGCTGAGGCTCCAGCTCGGTGTCACTCAAAGAGATGATCGTCATCTGCAGCTCGTCCAGATGCACTTCGATGCTGACGGTCAGCTTTTCAACCGGCTCGACGATGTCGTATTCGACGGACACGTAGAACGGCTCAGTGAGCTCGACGCTGCCGGCGACCTGTCCCTTTGAGTTCTCCAGGGATATCCGACGAATCTTGCCGCACTTTCCAGCCACCAGCGGCTGATCGAAAGTGAGATCGGCCGGCGCTTCGGTCAGCCCACGCTTCACGTAAGCCGCGATCACATCGACGGTGTTGGTGTGCGCAACCAGTCGGCCATCCTCCAGCAGGATGCTTTTGGGGCAAAGCCGGCCGACGGCCGGAAGATTGTGGCTGACAAAGATCACCGTTCTGCCTTCGCGCCCAACCTTGTCCATTCTTCCAAAGCATTTTTTCTGGAAATTCAAATCTCCTACCGCCAGCACCTCGTCGACAATGAGGATCTCCGGCTCGAGATGTGCGGCGACCGCAAACGCGAGTCGCACATACATTCCGGACGAATAGCGCTTCACCGGAGTATCGATGAACTGATCGATGTCGGCGAAGTCAACGATCTCATCGAAATTTCGACGAACCTCCTGATGGGTCATGCCGAGAATCGCGCCGTTCAAGTAGATATTCTCGCGACCCGTCAATTCCGGATGAAAGCCGGTGCCGACCTCGAGCAGCGTGGCCAAACGTCCCTTGACGCGGACGCGGCCGGATGTGGGCACCGTGATGCGCGACAATATCTTCAGTAACGTAGACTTTCCCGCACCGTTCGCGCCGATCACACCGACGGACGCGCCCTGCTCGATATCGAGAGAGACATCTTCCAGGGCGTAGAAGCGCCCTTCCCGCAAGCGCGGCACATGGGCGACATCAGGCTCCGCCGCCGTCAGCAACTGCTGCCCGTCGGGCTTGCCTCGCCAGCGCTTGA
This sequence comes from Bradyrhizobium sp. CCBAU 51745, assembly GCF_028128715.1. Lineage (NCBI taxonomy): Bacteria > Pseudomonadati > Pseudomonadota > Alphaproteobacteria > Hyphomicrobiales > Nitrobacteraceae > Bradyrhizobium > Bradyrhizobium sp. CCBAU 51745. The sequence goes on from NZ_LBJP01000001.1 coordinate 12,415, forward strand.
ACCGGTGCCGCAGGTCTTCCGCCAGCGTTCCGTGGTTCATTACGCCGAGCCGGTATTCCTTGCTCAGATGTTCAACGTTGATCGCTATGGATCCCATCTTCACACCGTGTCCGCCGCGATGAGTTCGGCCCGCCGAAACAACAAGAGGCCACTCACGAAAGTAAAAACGACGACCACCAAGCTGATCTCGATGGAGTAGGCGGAGAACGTCCCCTTGCCGAAGGCCATATACCGGAATATCTCGATCATCGTCGATACTGGATTAAGAGCCAGCAGAAGCCGCCACCGCTCGGGGATCTGGGACAATGGATAGAAAAGAGGGGACGCATACATCCACAGCTGGACAACACTCCCGAGCATGGAAGCAAGGTCGCGATACCTCGTGGTAAGGGCCGAGACCGAGAGCCCCACACCCAACGCCATAGCGATGTTGACCGCAAACAACAAGGGGCAACAGATCATCCAGAGCGAAGGCCTCGCTTCGGCTCCCCACAGAATCCAGATAGAGTACATCAGCAGAAACAGCACCAACTGAACCGCCAGAGCGATCAGATTGGTCAAGACGGTGGCGATCGGCACCGTGAGGCGAGGAAAATAGACCTTACCGAACAGACCGATGTTGGCGACAAACACGTCGGAAGTCGACACCAGGTTTGTCGAGAAATTCGACCAAACGACAATTCCCGAGAGATAGAACAGAACGGCCGGTATTCCATCTGTCGGCAACGCCCCGATGAACTTGAAGACCATCGTGAATATCGCAGTCGTCATCAGCGGCTGGACCAAATACCAAAGCGGGCCGAGAACCGTCTGCCTGTAGTTCACCATGTAGTTGCGGTACGCCATCAACCTCACAAGGTCGCGGAATCGCCAAAGATCTTCCAGGCCAAGATCAAGAAGACCTTGGCGAGGCGCGATCGTGACGTCCCAAGTCGCCTCATCAATGTCGTTCAACCTGATACCCATTCGTCTGACGCCCGTTCTTTGAAGCGAATTCCGATCCAGGATTGGTAGCGGCGCCGAGGGCGCTCTATTCGATCCATTTCACGACCTCATATACCTCCGCGAACCGAACACCCATGCGCTGCCCTGCGTTTTCAGCCTCGTGCCGAAAGAAAGCAATCCAGCGCTCGTGGGTTCGCGCGATCTCCGATCGATGAGCACGTATGGCTCGCTCCTTGATGTCCCAATAATCGGTGATGTCCACAAAGAACGTTCCCCGAAAATCAGTTGGCGAGTGATACCAATTGCTCCGAAACATCAACAGCCGCGGCACATGCCGGCAGGCATGCAGCGAGGCCTTCGCAATCGCGTGGTGATCGTGATGCACGTCACCGATCCAGTGGGTATAGACCATGTCGATCTTCTTCTGCTCGACGATCCGCAAGATCTCCACGTTCAGAGGATCGGTGAATTCGACTTCCAAGGTCTTGAATGATCCGCAGATCAATTCGTCCGCCCCAAGGATTCGAACCGCCTCCTCGCCTTCGGCGCGGGCGGTCTCGTTGCCGCGCACGAGCGTCCGGTCGGGCCTATAATATTCCGAGTCAGTGGCAACATAGACGAAAACCTTGTCGCCCCTGCTCTTGTGCTTGGCCAGCGCGCCACCGCATCCGAGCTCCACGTCATCAAAGTGGGCACCAATCGCCAATACGTTCACGTCATGCACTCCTCAACATCGCGCCTGTGGCTTCCGGCCCACAATTGAACAAGGCATCAATGACCGAAAGATACGGAATAAAGCCGTCGAATTGTTGGGGGTAAACGGGATGCTTGAAGTCTTGCCAGATGACTTCGATACCCCGGCGGTCGAACGGTTCCTGCTCGTGATACTGTCGCGCCCCGGTGCCGGAAAGATATCGATCCCCGCCGACATCCGCCACGATGCCGGCAATCATTTCACTCTTGCGGCCCGAGCACATGAGCGTGCTGGACATAACTCGCGGAATTTTAATCCCTATCCATTCGCAGACCACGTCGATCAGAGCGAGATTGAACTGCGCCATGTATTCGAACGGCGTCCTGTGGACCTGTTCAAGTCGGTCGAAGATAGGGCGAAAGAACGGCGCGCCCCGATAGTTTTCCCGCAACAAATTGAGATTGGCCTGCTGCCATTGGCTGTTGGCCGAAAGCCGCACGTCCTTGATTGGCGTGTTCATCGGACACTTCTTGACCGACACGGACATCCAGCGCTCGCCGCTTGCGGTCTTGATCTTGTCCCGATGGGACCACGCATTCCTCGAGTGCTGAACGAACTGAACATGATCAAGCGCGACGAACAAATCGGCCTGCAGAAACCTGTGAAAGAAGCCGAGATAGGGCAAGAAATCCGGCTGGTGGATGACGACGGTCCTGCTCATAGAGCGACGATGGCCTCGACGACGCGCTGGGTGCCGTCGATCGGAACGGCTTGCATTCCCGCACGGCTCATCTCCGCGACGGGAAGATCCAGCGCAAACAAGGATTCGTCCAGCGCGCTGTGATGGCCGGCGAACACCGCCCCCCCTAACTTTGCCAATTCTCGTCCGACGGGTATTTCGAAATCCTCGTTCGCCACCACAACGCAGGGCAAGCCGGCAGCGTTCGCCTCAAATGGCGTCATTCCGCCTCCCGTCACGGCGACGTCGTGCCTTGCGAACTCTTCGATGAGGGAAGGAACAGAACGTTTGATGACGAAATCCGATGTCCAATGAGGCGCAAGTTCATTTTCGTGCAAGAACGCGGGACCAAGGATCACCGTCTTGCGTAGCGCCCTGCCCGATAGCAGGCGCATTATTTTCATTGTGACCCCGTAGGTATCGGCCCCTCCGAGCGTCACGACCATGCTTTCGACGGCGGACCTTTGCCGCCGAAACGCCGCGATAGCGGGGTCCAGCATCAAATACCGGATACCAGTAAGCACGCGCTTGCCGGCAAACTCTCTCCCATCCTCGCAAGGCATAGCCGCGATATGCAGATCGGCCAGCGCGGCGCCGCCGCCCCGGTCATCAAATGTGACCAAGGGTATGTCCTTTGCTTTGATGCGGTGCGCCGAGCGTTGATCGGTCCGGTGGCGGTCAAAGACCCAAACCTTGATGTCGTCCCGCTCAATGGCCTTGCCTTCCCAATTCTGCTCGACGTCTTCCAGAGGAACGACCTCAAACGGCAATCCACGCTGGGTCAGAAGGGCGGCTGTTGCAGGATGGTCATTGACATAGAATTTGACCGCGTGGCCGGCGGCGCGCAGCCCCTCTGCGAGCACCATCGCGCGGAATAGATGTCCCATCCCACGAGTATGGGAGGACTCAGTGCAGAGCGCGATCATACGCCAGAGCTTCCACGGTGGATATCCAGCAGCCGGCGCGGCTTTCGGCGATTTTGCATGCGCGAACGTAGTCTGCCTCGGTATCAACGGTCAGCGAGACCTCGGGATGATTCTTCGCTGCCGGAACGGCAAGCTGGCCGATCCTGAAGATCGCTGGATTCTCCTGAATGTATTCGTTGACGTGCTCACGATGATTGGCGCGATGGCCGTCGCGGTTACTCAACTCAAGCGCCGCACGGGAGAATATTTCCGCTCCTACTCCGACCGGCAGCACACCAAAGGAATGCGTGTAGTCGTTGCCGGCAGCAAGATGCAGATCGATCAGCCGATCAAGTTCTTCAATATCCGTGAAAGGATTATCAGCCGTAAGTCGCACGATGTGATCAAGCACATGGACGCGCGCGCATTCGGTGAAGCGCGCGAGCACGTCGAGTTCGCTGCCCCTGAAGCACTCAACACCCAACTCGGTACACCGCCGGGCAATGATGTCATCCTTGCTTTCGACCGTCGTAGCGACGATCGGAACAGCCTCGGCACGCATCATCGAAAGACGGCCAACCACATGGTCGAGCAACGGCCGGCCTGCGATCGGCTTCAGCACCTTGCCCGGCAATCGCGTAGACCCCATTCGGGCCTGAATGACCACACCGGTCGTCACACCAGATCGTCCCATTGAAGAACCGCATCGGCGCCCATCGCGCGGACGAGTGTACGTCCTACGACTTCCTCGAGATATTTTGGCGCGATGCCCGTCCCCGGTCGTTTGATCACGAGATCTGCTGCAGTCAGCCGGCAGCCCGCCGCGAGTTCGCGTTCGAGCACGATGCTCTTTCGATTATTGACGCGCGTCTCCATCTCGCTTGCGGCCGGCTCCTTGATCCCACTTCCATTCATGACCTCCAATGACCGGACGGCATCGACCAGCCAGCGCATTTCGTCAGGATCGGCGGAAAGCCGATGATCCGGTCCTTCGGCATTCCTGTCGAGGGTGAAATGCCGCTCGATCATGCGGGCTCCCATGGCCACGGCGCAAAGGCTCGCAACGGGAGTCAACGTGTGATCCGAATACCCTACGTCGAAGTCGGAAAACTCCCGCGCCAAGGTTTGTATCGCCTTCAGGTTCACGTTTTCCGGATGCGTCGGATAGCTCGTCACCGCGTGCAAGATGACCAGCTTGCGGTTGCCTTCCCCCACGATCGCGTCAACCGCTTCGTGAACTTCTTCCAAGGTACACATGCCCGTCGAGAGAATTACGGGCTTTTGCAGGCGGGCCACGTATCGCAGAAAAGGCAAGTTCGCTGCGTCGTCCGATCCGATCTTGTAGGCGCCGACACCACACTGTTCAAGAAAGTCGACATCAGAGACATGCGAAGGAGTCGAAAACCAGTCGAGATTCCGGCTCTCGGCGTAAGCGAAAACCTCGCGGTGAAGCTGAGCCCCGATCTCATACTTCTTGAAAAGATCGAATTGTGAGGTAACGCCCGTGTTCTCCATCACAAACATCGCCACGCGGCTGGCCACCGTTTCAGCCCGGTAGGTCTGCAATTTGACGGCGTCAACACCGGACTGCGCCGCCGCATCGATCAAGCGGCGCGCCTCTTCGAAAGTGGTGAAGTTTCCGCCGATCTCGGCGATGATATAGCAGCGGTCGGGGCGATATCGACGAAACACGTTCTATCCTACTTGCCGATAACCTGGGGCCTGTTCACGTAGTTGCGCACGGTGATCTTGCGTCCATCAATGGTCGTCTCCTCATCGACAGTACGCCGCGGCAAATAGCATTTCCGGCAAACCGGGCTTTCCATGAACCCATTCCGCCGGCGCTGCATGTCGCGGACCGCCTGCATCTGGGGCCCATGCCAGATCTCATGGACGGATTGCGTCTTGACGTCTCCAATGACTTCCCGGTTCTCCTCATCATTCGAGCACTTCATCACAAGACCATCCGCTCCGATGACGAGCCGCTGATACTGCTGAGGGCATGTAAAGCCGTCGACATAGAATATGTCCGTCTCGTCATCGCGTCCGAGATAGTCGATCAGCGGATTGAACGCCACGAGATCGACCAGCGGGGCGAACGTCTCGTAATAGAGCTGCGGGTTTTCCTTGATCGCAGGCCAGATGCCCTGAACCTTGATGACCGGACGATCCAGTCCATGCTCGTCCTTGTAACGCTTGATGTCGCGGATCTTCTGCAGAAGCTCCTCGAACCCAATAGGGCTCCGTATGCGTTCATAGGTCTCTCCGACACCATCGATGGAGATCGTAATCCAATCGATTCCGGCCGCGGCGATCTCCGCGAAATAGGGCAAGGTCAGCTTGAAGCCGTGCGTGAGCGTGGAAACTTCCTTGATCCCCTTCGCCTTGGCGTAGCGGATGCATTCCGCGAAATTCTTGTTGAGGGTGGCTTCTCCCCGAAGGCTCAGTCGGATCGCGGGCACCTTCCCACCGATTTCGTCGATGATCTTCTGGATCAGCCCCCAGTCCATCCGCTTGACATTGACGTGCTCCTTGAAAGCCTGCGTTATGGTGTAGCACATCGGGCATTTCAGATTGCAGATCGACGACAGCTCGATGTCGACCAGCAACGGATAGTCCGTCACTGTCTCGGACTTGGGGTTCTCGGACCACGCCCGACGATACTCGGCGTAGCCCTCAGGCCACGCGCCACCGAGTTTGCGATCGAATTCGGCTTGACGTTCGGCCGTATCCATCGAGTAGTTGCCCTTGTTGATGGGCACGTACCGCGTGTTCATAGATTTTCCCCGACGTACATTTGATCCAAACGGCTCAACTCTGCTCCGCGCATCTTCCCGCAAGCATGAGCTTCAGCCCCATTCGCAACGAGTTCCTGGGTTCCCAGCCGAGTTGCGCTCGCGCGCGCGTGATATCTGCGCGCACGTCGGCGATTTCATTCTGCCTTATATCGTCATCGCAGCGGATAGCGAGTTGCGTCCCTGCAATAGACTGCGCCATGTCGATGACCTCGGCGACGGAGTAGGAGGAGCCGGAACCCAGGTTGAAGACGCGCAGGCCTCCCGGAGAATGCAACGTCAGCTCGAGGGCGGCGGCAAGATCTTCGACGTAGAGAAAGTCGCGCCGCGGTCTCATGTCCTTGACGTGGATATCGCCTCCCCGTTTGATCTGGTCGATGATGGCGGGAATGAGAAACTCACGCCTCTGCCCGGGGCCGAAGACATTGAAGGGACGAACAATCGTCACCGGAAGCTGATCCGCCTGCGCGTGAAATGCGCAGAGCTGCTCCACCAGGACCTTCGACAGCGCATAGGGGCTGCCGGGCGCAAGCGGATGATCCTCATCGATCGGCAATTGTTTCGGGGTACCATACACGTAAGAGCTGACGAACAACAGATGTGCGGACGCGCGGCGGCAATATTCGATGGCAAGGGCGCCGCCAGTGATGTTCTCGGAATAAAAACCAGCTGGAGACTGCCAACTGTCCGGGACGTAGCTTCGGCCGGCCAGATGAATGAGATGATCGGCTCGAGGCAAACCGTTCCAAAAGGAAGCGTCCGTCACATCGCCGAGGTCGCGACCAGCAGCGACAACGTCGTAACCCGCCCGCAGCAGACGCTCGACAACATGTGCACCGATGAAGCCCGGCGCTCCCGTAACGATGACTTTCGACATGAGGCTACCGCATCTTATGCTTCGCAGGCCTCAACACACCGGACTTGCTCCATCATTGTCTCGCTCGCGCAGCCTGTCGGCTCAGGTCTTGTCGCAGATGACTTCACAGCTGGTGATCCGGCAGGCTACCGCAGTTCGGGTGAGTCTGACTCTCCCAAACAGGCTATGGCTGGTCTCGCCGGAACATCGCTGCTCAATGGGCGGCGACGAGTTCCCGGTCGAGGATGACGCGGACCTTGCGGCCCAGAAGGTCGAGCAAAACCGCGACGCGATCGCGGTCCGCCATTCCTTCAAACAAACCCAGGCTTTCGCCTAAGGCGCCCCCAATGACGCGAATCTTGTCGCCGCGAGCGTATTGCGGCGCCTGGTGGAAACGAACGATCCCCTTATCGTCCTCCCGCGCACGAAGCTCGTCTATGACACTGTCCGGCAGGACCGCGGGTTCCTGATTGTGGCAGACGAGGTGCGATACACCATAGGTGGACTGGATCGATCGCCATCGCGCGCTTGCGGCGTCAAACCCGACGAACAGGTAGCGAGGAAACAGCGGGGCCGGCACCACCTCAACGCGACGGGCGTGACGGCGTTGCCTGAGATAGCGTGGCATATAGACTTCGTAACCTTGCTGCTTGAGGTTTGCCGCCGCCTTGCCCTCGGCATGAACCTGCGTCTGCACGACATGCCAGCGATAAGAACTCGTCCTCATGCCACGCCCCGCTTCGCATCGGGGTCGCGAAGATCAAGCAGCGCCGGCACCAGAACACGCTCGGGACCAAACCGCGCCACCGCCATGTCGATCGCCGCAAGCGTGTCCGTCATGTCAGTCACGAGAACTGCATCGACACTGTCTGACATTTCATCGAAGCTGCCTCGCACCGGCATGCCAAGGAAGGAACGCAGCTCGGAACGAGCGTCTACGACGGCAACGGCCGTCATACCGCAATCCAAGGCGCAGATGGCACCGATTTCCGCAAGATCGGACATTCCAAGAATTGCAATGCGCTGGATCCCGGCTGCGCGCGCGGCCGCAAACAGGGTGACGAAGTCTTTCTTCGCCTGTCGAAAGAAGGAGAAGGAATAGGAGAGATATTGAATTGTCAGTCGCGACTTCTCGGCGAACCCACCTGGCGTGAGGTAGTATGCATACCGCTTGGCCGGCGCGACTGACACCTTGACGAGACCCTTGTTGATGCAGCGCTTGAGGTAGGCGTTCACGAGGCCCAGGGCGATGCCCAGCTCCGACGCCAGATGCCGCTGCGAGTGGGCCTCGCCGCGCTGCACGGACTCGAGCAACCCGAGCATTATTCGAGTCTTCTCCGTCTCTGTCGATTTGATGCTGCAGCCTCCCGTTCGCGGCCGCACACTAGCTTGTTCACATCATGAACGTCAAGCGCTTTCGTTCATCTCGCGAACACTGAAAACATTCGATAGGTCAATGCGTTAGAATAGATGCTCGCAAGCCGGCAGACCCAAAGTCGCGCTCGAATTGTCAGTCCACTGTCGGGAGCACCGTTGGCTTGGTGCTCTGAAGGATCACGCTGGTCGCGTGAATCGCGCCAGCCGCATTGTCATTGCGGACGTACATCGTCAAGAGGACAGACCCCGGCTTGATGCCAGTCGTCGCGAGATCGACGGACGGTACGGCCTGCCAATCCGACTGCGAGACGACCTGCCCGTCATTTTTGATCTCGAATCGGAACTTCAGATCGTCCTTGACGCCCAGCCCGTAGATCACCGGAGAGATGCGCACAACCTGCTCGGCGTTCCGGCCAAAATCCGACGGTTCGACAAACTGCATGACAATGTACTTGTCGCGCCCGGCGAAGCGACCTTCGACTCCGTTACCGGCTCCGAAGACCCACTCGGGTCCGAGTGCAAAGAGCATCTGCCCCATCAATGTCAGTCCCGGCGAAGCCTTGTCGGGGATACGCAGGGCGATTGCGCGACCATAGGCCGGAATTTGCGGAAACGAATAAAGGTGCAATGCTTTCGAGTCAGCCCGAGGCATCAGAGCATAGCGGCTGTAGCGCAACGCAACAGAGACCGCATCATCCGCTTCGCCGGGGGGCGCCGTGAGGGGCGTAGGTTGAGACGCCAGAAACTGCTTGATCTCCGGATGATAGGCCATGAAGGCCCAATATGGCTGGCCCCAGCCGATCACATATTGGTAGAGACCATCTCGTGCGCGACCGATTTCATCAGTCACGGACGGATCAACGAGGAAGCCCTTCGAGATGGGGCGTTCCGGCGTGCGCGCCAGCAACAGCAGGTTCTTGACCGGATTCGTAAGCAGAATGCTCGCTGCAAAGAATATCTGGGTCACCGCGATTGCGGCAAGCAAGATGAGCCTGATCCGAGCGATGCTTGCCCGTTGAATAGGTGCGAAGGCGTACACCAACGCAGGCCCGACCACGACCATCGCATAAGCCAAGTATACCGAGACACCCTCGATGTAACGCGAACTCGCTGCGTAGGTCACGAACCAGACGGGGAACGAGGCGATATGGAAGCGCGCCCATGAGGCACGTGGGTCTTTCCATTTGCGTGTCAGCCACAGCGCCGAGACAATAATCAATACCCAGGTAAATCCGAGGAACAGGGTCTGCTCATTGAACATGATCGCACCGCTGGGATTGATCCCGTTGAAGCGATAGAATGCAGACGTGAAATCCGGTCCATTGTTGACCCAGGTGAAGAGTGGCGCGAACAGATCATTGAAGCGCTCATAGTGGGACGCTCGCCACTGAGGGAAATGCAAGTCTGCAATCGGCGTAATCACCATCTGCGAAGCGAACAGCACGATGCTCTGCAGGGCCACCGGCAAGTGGAAGGGCCGGTTTTGAATCTGGGCTGCATAGTCCCACGCAAATAGCTGTCCTGAAGCAGCCACATTGTAAACGATGAAGCTGGCCGAAAAGACCAGAACGATCGCGCAGAGGAGAACAACAAAACTCAGCCCGCGGATCGTCAGCCACGTCCTGACTTCCTTCCACGTCGCACGATAGTGGACGAGAAAGGCCAGCGCGATTGCCAGGACCAGCGGAAAATAGAAAGTGATATGAAGCTTTGTGCCTGCGCTGATAGCGACACCGGCAACCCCTACCAGCGCATCGAAAGCCTGACGCCCCTGGAACCAGCGGTACAGAAAATAGAGTCCCACCAGCAGGGGCGTGGCGGCGATCATGTCGTCATTGGTGGACAGCGACTGTACGAGGATGTTCGGCGTCAGCCAGATCACCCAGGCGTTGGCTGCCGCGACGATCCGTGGTCCGCCAAGGTCGCGCGAAAAAACGTATGTCGTTGCTGCGATCACCAACCAACATACGAGCGACACTGACGAAAAAGCGCGCGGACCGAACTGAAAATAGACCAGCGGGAAGTAGGCGATCGCCCCATTGAAGGGGTAGAATTGAGGTCGCGGTTCTCCCTGGTTCGAAAAGTGCGCCATCGAACCATGGCTTATGTACCAATAAACACGCGAAAACCGGTAGACGATGCTGTCTGGATTGGCAGGCAGAAGCTCCCACGCGAGCACCAGCACCGAAATCAATACGATCCCTGAACTTATGGCCAGGAACCACGCGACGATTTTGGTAGTGAGAGGATCGAAAGGCGACGCGAATTCGGGAAACGACAATTGGCCTGTTGATCGAAGCGAGCGCAGCCAGAGACTCGTCGCCGCCGCGATCAGCAGTGAGACGGCGACGTAAAGTCCGGCGCTGTCCATCGCCGAAAACAGGGACAATGCCAACGCGGTCAGGATGAAGACCGACCAGATCAACACAAAAATTGCCAGGCTTGTCCGCAAGCCACCCAACTTCTGAGGTCGAACACCCGCCGCCAGAATCAACGACAGCACGACGAAATAGATCAAGGCGAGGAAATGCATGAGGTGACCGCCTCAGGACTCAGGGTCGGGGAAATCTGGCACGGGTCGCTTTCGTCTACGGTGGATCGCGTAGGCGATTGGAATACTCCTGCAGCAGACGCTTGATTTCCGGCATGTTGGGCATGCCGACGGTGGTCTTTTGCTGCTCATGTGTCCGGCTGCACGCCAGAAAGTCGGGAATATGGATGACATTGGCGCCTGCCGCCGCCATCCGAACCCAAAGATCATAGTCCAGCACGTAATAGAGATCGGTTCGCAGCTTGCCGCCGCTGCGCTTCCAGATGTCACGGCTGAAGAAAACCTCTGGCTGATAGAAAAAGCTTCCCGTCAACCAGAACCGGTCCATTTCAAGAAGCAGCCCGAGGGGCAGCGGCACCTGAATCCCGAACGGCAATCGATTGTGATGATCCACGATGATCGTATTCCGTGACAGGCCGATCTGGCGACATCCCCCTGCCACGATGTCGACGCCGGAAAAAGTAAATGCCTGTGCGACTCGGAACAAAGCGCCGGGCTCCAGCAGGTCATCGCTATTGACCCACGTGAGAATATCGCCCGTCGCTCGCGCAAATCCCTTGTTCAGGCCATCTGATTGACCTTTGTCGGGCTCGATCACGAGATGAGTCAGCCGGTCACGATACCTCTCGAGAATGTCGCGGCTTCCGTCCGTCGAATTGCCGTCTACGACGATAAATTCCAAGTTCGGATAGCCTTGGTCCAGAACGGATTTGAGTCCTTCCTCGAGAAACGCGGCCTGATTGAAGCTCACCATGACGACCGAGATCTTGGGCCAATCCAGTTGGCTGACAATGGACGCGATGGGGCGACCGCTTCGATCGATCGGGTCGAGCCAGGCCGCCGGGAAATTCGAGTAAGAACGCAATGAGGATTCGCGCGCTTGCGGGTCGCCAAGCTCGGAGGCGAGCGGTGAAGCGGGCGATGCCGGCGTCATGACATCGAGAACCAGCGTCTGGCCCGAGCTGAGGCGCCCCCGCAACACGCCAAGGCTCAGATCATCGGCGGCATCGACCACAATCGTACCGAATTGCCTCAGCATGTTCGGATCGTCGATCAATGCCTTGACGAAGCTACCCTCCTCCGGCGGGCGAAGTGTCGGCTCGTTCGCAGGGGCAACGGGAAGCGATCTTCCAACCCCAGCGCCTCCCGTGACCGTAACGAGTTCGGCTCCGGCAATTTCCCCCTTCAGCCGGCGAGCGACAGAAGTATCTCCGATGGAGAGAACGGGCCCAGCGAGGGAGAGACCGCCGAAACCGATCACTCCCGCCCCGCGCCGCGCCTGGACAGGCTGCGGCTTCACCTTCGCAAGCCGCGGCAATACACGACGCAACTGCAACATGCGCGCAGCCTGCTTTGGGAACCGCCTTAGTAGAGATGACTTGACCCGCGTCGCCTGGCCACTGATGGGATGCTTCCGTGCCAACACGGACATTTCCCACCGGAGAGTCGCAAGCTCCCTCGCCTGCGCAACGACCTGGTTGCGCAAAGATTCCAGCTCAGCTCCGCCATCCATTTCGTCCTCCGAATGGATATTCTCAATCGCCAAGGGCCTACCTCGCACTTACTGTGGCCAATTCCCCGCCGCTACATTCATGGACACGGACCCGATCCGCGCCCATCTGTCAACTTGACAGGCCGCTCAAGCGGCAAGTTTTGGTGCTAAGGCAGCATGCAACGGGAACGTCAGCTAATCCGCCTTCGCCAGCAAATCGACCCACGCATCGGCCTGGCGCGTGAGCGTAAAGCGTTGCTCCACCCGCGTTCTGGCTGCGCGGCCGAGACGCTCCCGCAACGCCGGGTCGGCCAGCAAGCGATCGACTGCGCGTAGCAGGGCTTCGACATTCAGCTCTTTCACCAAGATCGCGGTCTCCTCGTTGACCAAGACCTCGCTGACCGCTCCAACATCGAAGGCCACGACGGGTACGCCGCAGGCGGATGCTTCCAAGAGGGATTGTCCAAATGCTTCAGCGGTCGCCGCACTGACGTAAACGTCGGCGCAATTCAAAATCAACGCCATCTTGCGCTCGTCGGTCACCAGACCAAATGAGCGGAGGGAGGACAGCGCTTCCGACATGTAGCCGAACAGCACAACTCCCACATCCTTGCGCTTGAGCAGAGCCTGATGCAGATCATGAAACAGCGGCCCCCCCTTCCACTGGTTCTTCACATCGACAGCGCCCAGCAGCACAATCGCCGCCCGCTCCGGAATGCCGAGGAGTCTTCGCGCGACACTTCGCGGAATGGGCGAAAAAAGTTCGTGATCAAGCGCAAGATGGACGAAGCGCGCCGCCGCCTGATTTCCAAATCGCTGGACGACAATGTTGGCAGTCCATTGACTGTTGCCGACAAGGGGAACGGCGTTCGGCCCGGCGAAAACCTTGCCACGCTCTTGCCAAGCTGGAGCAATTCGTTCGGGCGCCAGTTTCGGATACTCGTTCGGCGTCGGACAACTCGCATTGCAGCCGGTCTGGTATAGCTGGCAGGACATTGGATAGGCACAGCGACCGGTGACAAAATACACATCGTGCATGAATGCCATGACGAGGATGCCTTGCGACCGAATCGCCGAAAGCAGCGCGAGCGGCCATGGGGCACCATGCACGTTCCCGGTGATCACCACGTCGGGCTTGAGCGCGGCAATTCTGGTCGCAAGATCTCCTGCGATCTCTTCACCGGGCTCGTCGCCATAGATTTCGTGCAGATCCTGAACTCCGAGCCACCCCGGGAACTGCTTCACGCCGGTGACGATCGGCGCGTTAAGCAACTGGCCAGGCGTCCAAGCGAAGACAGCGACTTCGAAGCCTTTCAAAAGCATTGAAGCGACTTGTCGCTTCAATGCAATTCCGGCGCCGTATTGAAACCCGGCATCGTTCAGGAAGACGACCCGGACCGGTCCGCCACTCCTCAGCCTGTCGCGAAGTGGCCGCGCTTGTCGGTTCGCCGCCGGCAGTTCAGCTCCAGCGCCGTTGGCGAACGAAGAATAATCGGATCTCCTGCCGATACGACCGACGCGAAGCACCTGCCTTGCCGAAGCCGTCCCCAGTTCGCCCCGTGGCCCAAGGACAATCAGATTAAACTGATCGTGACGGCCAAGGTGGGCCGACCCGGGCGCAGTGGATGTCACCTTCGCTGCGGCTGCAGCAAGAACAACCTCGATCTGTTCGCGCTCCGGGCCGTCGGCGACCACCAGGACGTCGCGTCGACCGCGGCTGCGATGAAAGATCTGCTCGAGTTCCTCAGTCGTGACGCTGCCACCGATATCGCGGGCGACCAGAATTGCATCCAGCAGCCGGACTGCAGTTGACCGCCGTCCTTGATATTGCTCTTGGAGTCGCGGCAAGATGCGGACACCCCGGACCAGCGCTCGCGCGCCAGCACGCAGAACAGGACGCGAGCGGATTGTCTCGCGAGCAACAGCAATGGCGGGGTGCCGAGAGGCGGAAAACCATTGAAACGAGCGTTCAAACGAGGTTGCCAGCAAGACGGCAACTCGCTGCAAGCTGCCGATGAACCACGTCGGAGCTCGTCTTTCAATCATCAGAAGAAATCATCACTCGTCTAACGCCCCTTGGATCGAGTTCGGCGTACCGGATCTCGGGGAAACAGCAAAAGCGAAGCCTCATGTCCCTGAAAGGCCCGCAAGCTCACTTGGCCGGCATGAATCCGAATTTCGCTCCGTGCTTAACCCGCTTATGGGTGGGGGACAAGCCGGAAATTGCCTTGACCTGCCCTAAAACACCGACCAGATGTCAAGTCACGATTGATTTTCCGAGGTTATTTCGGTTTCCTGACGCGACGAGCTACGTCACTTGCGCTGGGCCTCCGGAGACCTCGACCGGGAAATAGTCGAAACTGTTTTGCCACGAGCTGGACGGGTTAAGCGATCTCGAGCATCCGCATTCGGCAGGCAACCAAGAAGTATCGGAGCACGAATATGGATCAGGTCCTGGCTGGCAAACAAGAGGTGGGATCCTCGGCCCCTGCGACAACGCCCGCACCTCGGATCGCCGTCCTGGTTCCCTGTTTCAACGAAGAGCTGACGATCGGAAACGTCGTGAACGATTTTCGCGCCGCGCTTCCGGAGGCAGAGATCTACGTTTACGACAACAACTCCACGGACCGCACAATTGATGTGGCGCTCAAAGCGGGCGCCATCTGTCGCAAAGAGACCAACCAGGGCAAGGGCAACGTTGTTCGTCGCATGTTCGCGGACATCGAGGCTGACGTCTATATCCTCGTCGATGGCGACGACACCTACGATGCCGCAAGCGCAAGGCGCCTGATCGAGCCGATCCTGCATGAGCAGGCCGATATGGTCAACGCCGTCCGGGTCGCAACCGGCAAGCAGGCCTACCGCTCCGGACACCGCTTCGGCAATACGCTGTTGACGACTGCGCTCTCGCAAAGCTTTGGCCATCAATGCAAGGACATCCTGTCGGGATATCGCGCAATGTCGCGCCGCTTCGTGAAATCCTTTCCGGCGCTCTCGGAAGGCTTCGAGATTGAAACGGAGCTTACCGTTCACGCGCTGGAGCTCGGGGTGCGTATCGCCGAGATCACGGCTCCCTACAAGGAGCGCCCCGAGGGATCGGTCAGCAAGTTGCGCACGATGCACGATGGATTTCGAATCCTTTGGGTGATCCTGCTTTTGTTGAAGGCCGAGAGGCCTTTCCGATTCTTCGCATCCATTAGCATCGTGATGTTTCTACTGATGGTGGGGCTGGCCATCCCGTTGATTGTCACCTACCTGGAGACCGGTCTTGTTCCTCGCCTCCCGACCGCTGTCCTGGTCACCGGCCTTGCAATTACCGGCTTGCTTACGCTCATGAGCGGCGTCATCCTTGAAACGGTGACGCGCGGACGGCGAGAAAACAAGCGCATGCGCTATCTCTCCTATCCGGCGATCCAGGTGCCATCACCGAAGCCGACCTAGCTGCTCACGGCGGATCGAAACCGACCGGCTTCATTGGCACGAGGTGCAGGTATCGTTCCGCGAACTCCACGACAACGATGTCCGGCTTGACCTCGTCGACAAGATTGAAATTGAAAGTGCCGCCATTGTTGTGCGTGAAGACGGGATCACGGAAGGTCTCGTAAAGCATGTACGGACCCAGCACGTAATCCGTGAAGGAGTCGCCGAACACCAGCAGCCTCGGTCGATCCTTCAAATCGTTCTTGTTCTCGGTGATGCGCCAGCCCCACCCCGGTCGGTACGTTACGGCCTGCTGTTCGATCTGGTGCGACTTCCACTTGGGGGCCATTCGCTCGACGCTGTAAACAAGCTTCTTGTCTAGCGTTAAGATGTAGGCCAGATCGCTTGCCGCCGGCGCACCATATGAAATGGTATAGTCGTCCAGGGAATAGGGGGTGATGCTCGGATATCTCTGACGTACCCGCTCCATCAGCATATCGTAAGCAACGAAGGCCCCGCGCTCGTTCCAATGCGAGTCGCCTGGCGTGTAGACCATCTCGCCGGCAGCCTTGGCTCTAAACAGCCCTTCGCGAGGGTCGATGAATTCCAGGTCCGAATGCTTGAGCCTGGCCGCAAGCTGGTCGATCCGCGTAACCGCGGCACGCGGATAGTCCGCCAGCTTCTCAGGGTAAATCGTGTTCTTGTCGGGCGCGATGACGATATAGAATCCGATGCCCCGCTTGGCCAGCCAATCCCGATCGGCCTCCATTTGGTGGACCCAGCCTTCCAGCTCGGCGGACGAGAAGATGTCGAGGCCTGTATGCTGCTCCAGGATCTTGTCTGCGGTGTAGAACAGCCAGCCATCACTGCCCACCACAACATCGCGCGCCCCGCTCAGGCCCAGGCTGTAACGCATCAGGCTGTTGAGATGCACCAGCTGACCACGAAGGCCGAAACGATCATTGACATAGTTCTCAGCCAACCGGGGCAAGAGCTTGATCTCCCGCCACGAGTTCACCTTCGGAAACGGCGCGAGGACGCGGTTGTCGTTCGCACCGTCTGCAGCAAATCCCGTCACTTGCGCGATGAAGGGCGTCAACAGCACAACACCAAACAGAACGATGACAAGCCACTCGTTCAAGCGACTCATCCTGTTTGCGGGAACAGCGGCCTGCAGGGCGTGCTTCGACATGAGCTGGCCCTCCCGCTAGAACCGGAAATAGATAAACGGATTGTAGGCCCCCCCGGCAAGGCTGAGCACAACCAAGCCGAACAGCACGGCGAGACCTCCGAGCCGTCCGACCTGCAGCTCTCCGACGCGCAGCGCCGAACCGAGCCAGGACAGCAATTTGTTCCCGTAAGGTCCGCATCCGATCGCGCCGGCAGCGAGCGCAGCAATCACATCCAATCCAAGGAAGCGGTGCATCGGCGGCACGTTGGCCATCTCACCACCCAAGCCGATCAATGCCGAGAAATAGTGTCCGGCAGACTCGAGAGTTTCAGCCCGGAACAGGACCCAGGTCGCCATCACGGCGAGCATCACATAAAAATGGCCAAGGAAGGGATGGACGCGGGAGATGACGCGGCCGAAGCCGCAGCGCTCCAACACCAGAAAGCCACCGTGTGCCGCACCCCAGAGTACGAAATTCCATGACGCACCATGCCACAGACCGCAAAGCAAGAAGACCGTCCAAAGATTGACGTATGTTCTCCAGGGCGAGACGCGATTACCGCCGAGAGGAATGTAGAGATAGTCGCGAAACCACGATGAGAGCGAGATGTGCCACCGATGCCAGAATTCGGTCATCGACCGAGAAACATAGGGGTAATTGAAATTCAGCGGGTAACTGAACCCGATCATGAAGCCGAGTCCAATGGCCATATTCGAATAGCCGCCGAAATCGAAATAGATCTGCAGCGTATAGCAGATGATCCCGAGCCATGCGATCGGTGCGGACAGCTGCTCCGGGGGGAGCGCAAAGATGGCGTCCGCACTCGCAGCTACCGTGTTGGCGATCAGGACTTTCTGGGCCAGCCCGATCACGAAATAGCTGATACCGGTCGCGAAGCGGTCGACCGTTATGAGCGGCTTGTGCAATTCGCCCGCGATCGTCTTGTATCGGATGATCGGCCCCGCGATGAGCTGGGGAAACATCGAAACGTAGACGGCGAGATCGCGGATGCTGCGCTCCGCGCGGACATCCCTCCTGTAGACATCGACCAGATAAGAGAGGGAGTGGAACGTGTAAAACGAGATCCCGAGCGGCAGCGGCAAAGGTTTAAGAACGAATATGGACGGCGAGAGGCCAAACTTTGCCGCGAGTGGCCCCAGCAGACCGCCAAGTATACCGAGCAGGAAAGTGCCGTATTTGAAAACCGCCAGCGGCAGGAGATTCACCACGACGCCGAGCGAGACCCAGTACAGCGCGTCGCCTTTGTCAAGTCCACGCTCGATCGCCTTCCCCAGCAGGAAGTTGATCGCGATCATCGCAAGGACGAGCGGCAGAAAAACCGGTTCGCCCCAACCGTAAAACACCAAACTGGCGATCAGCAGCACATTCTTGCTGAACCCGCTCAGCAGGAACACCGCGATAAAAAGCGGCAGAAAGTAGAACAGGAAGACGATGCTGCTGAACACCATTGCCGATCAACCCGCGGGCCCGGGGCCACTCCAGCCGATTTGCAGCGAATCAAGAGCCGGTTGAAAATCCGACATCGCAACGGCCTGCCTCATCCGACCTTGTCGAGCATGCAGAAGTGTCCGGCAAAGGGCAGCGGCATCTCAGCCTTGTAGCGACCTTGCGTGCCCTGCACGAATTGATCGACCGCGAGCTGCGCGCCTTCCGAAAAGTACCCGTAATCATCGACCACGATGCGCCCGCCCACGGGCATGCGTGCGTCCAGGAACTCCAGCGCATCCTTGATGGGTTCGTAAAAGTCGAAATCGACATAGGCGAAAGCCACTTGCGCCGGCAAATCCCCGCTTTTGATCGCGTCCCTCACCCAGCCCTTCTTCACCTTGATTCGTTCGCTCGGGAAATTGATGGAGGCAAGCTTGGCCAGGACTTCGGTCTCCGGAGAAGCCATGGTGCCCTTGTAGTTGGCCATGGTGCCAAGATTGAAAATGTCATGGATCAGGCGATCCTCCTGTGTCGGGGCAGGCAAACCCTCGAAACTGTCGAACAGCCAGAGCTTGCGGTCCTGAAACGGCATGATCTCCGAGGCCAGGAGTTTGGAGGTGGCCCCCTGCGCGACGCCAAACTCGCAGATGTCGCCAGCCACCTTGAGGCCGTCATGGAGAGACTTGATCACATAGATGGCTTCGCTGACCGTCGTGCCTATCAGGTCGCTGAGATCGCGGGAGCGCCCCTCCCTCACCGGCAAGTCGGTGAAAAGAAATCGACGATAGAGTTGCTCGATCTCGGCAGCGTCCTGACGATGAATATCGCGCATTGCCTCCGACATCTTGAGTTGATCGAGGACCTGGAAATACCGGTCTTCCCAATCGCGCCCGTCAGCCGCCGCTCGGGTTATTCCCTCCGTTGGAATGCGCGTCACCCGCAAGCCCATGTTGCGGAGGGTTGTACGCAAGAAGCGCTTCAGCAATTGTTTCACCGTATCTAGTTGATAATTGGAGACGATTGGGGTCAACGCGTATCCCGCCCTGGCTTCCGAACACGGCGCCGGCAAAAAAGCAAGCAAATGATGTCGCAGACGCGAGGAGGGTATTGGCCGCCCAATAGCCATTTACCGGCCAGGCAAAGTCGTGACAAGGAAAACGGAGCACCTCTTCTCGATTCGAAGGATGCGGTCCACGGTTCCTGGGTCCTGGACGTCGTTGCCTTCCCGAAGCAGGGGCCCCGTGATAGAAAGCCGGGCACATTTGGCGTCCAGCCTTTGTTCCCCCGGTTCGCGTGGTCTGCATGACAGGCGCCGTCGCCTCTTAGGGCCGTGAAAACCACGAACTCTGCCGCTCGGGAATCACAACCACTCTTGCCCTCGGGCGACACAACTATTTCCGCCAACTGAAGAATCGCGAAAATAAACCAGCCCGGTTGATGAACGTCGCAAAGGCGCGCAATGCTTGGCTTAGGGAGCTTTCCGGCCGGACAGCTTTTCAGCTCAATGGGAAACCAAGGTCGCGCACGCCAGCGGCGCCGGGTCTTGAACGCGAGCCAGGATGACCAACCCGACGAATTTTCGCTCCTCAAGATCGGCCATGACGGATCATCCCTACGACCATTTCCAGATCCTGCGCGGCGTCGCCTGCTTGATGGTTTTCTTGAATCACGTGGCTGGCTTGCTCAGCGGGGGGCTGGAGGGACCCGCAACATGGTATGGTCCGCTGCTCGTCCCGCTAGGTTTCCCCTGGGTGTGGCTCTTCCTGATCCTTTCGGGGTTTCTTCTCACGAAGCAGTTCGTCGACGGAAGGACCAGGCTGACATCATCAGGCATCTTGAATTTCTACAAACGCCGATGTCGGCGTTTGTTGCCGATGCTTTGGTTCGCGCCCTTGCTCCTGGGAATATTGTACAGCTGTAACATCTGGTCCCCGCTCTTGCCGGCCTTCTCACCGTTGCAGGAGACGAAGGTTGCCCTGGCTCTTCCTTGGGTGCCTTACCTTGAGGCGGGAAATCCGGTGAGCACGGCTAACAGCCCGGTTTGGAGCGCCGTACTCGAGGTCCATTACTTCGTGATATTGCCTTTGCTCCTTTTGCTTACGGGAATGTCTTCGAAAGCCATCCTGTTGCTGGTGGGAGGCTGGGCGATGGCGATTGCGGGATTAGCTGTCCATGTTGTTCTCTACGGGTCACCAGCAATCTTTCCCATGATCTACCAGCAGCATTTCTACAACGGCGGATTCATGCTGGCGGGCTGCGCCATAGCGCTCTTGAAAATACGACCTTACCCGGTCAGCTGGTGGTGGCCGGTGTCTGCAGTTTTTGCGTTGATCGTTGCGACCCAATATCTCGCCAATTACGATCTCAACATTGCGCTGGCTGTGCTGCCTCTCGTCGCAGCTCCCGCTTTTGCCTTTCTCGTGATTCAAAGCATTTCCGACCGTCAGGCCGCGGTTCCGACATCTCTCCGCGCATTGCGGCTAGCGCGCGGCCCCTTGCGCTGGCTCGAACTCGCCGGAATGATGAGCTATTCGATCTATCTGCTTCACAAGCCCCTCTCGTACATCGCCATCGCACAACTCAGGATTGCAGGCGACGCCGAGACACTATTGTCACTGTTGGTGAAAACCCTTGCGACCGGAGCGTTGATTGCGCCTGTCATCGTGCTCAGTTTCGTGTTCGTTGAGCATAAGTTTCGCCACCGCGGTCTGTCGAAGCCGGCGTCGATGACGAAAGTTTAGGGCAGGAAGAACGAAGCGCTAGTCATTCCACGGGACAAGCCCGGAAGCGTCGTAATTGCCTTTCTTCAACAAGATTGCTCCAGATTCCAACCTCGGAGGAATGAAATTGGATAGGTCACTGCGAATGTAGTTGTTGAACAAGGCATTGGGTCCGTTTGAAGAAGACAGTCCCGTAACAGGATCGGCAGCCCCAACCTCGATATTTGAGCCTATCTGACCGTTGGCGATCGTGATGCCTCTACTATTGTAGATTTGAATGCCGACGGAGTCTTTCGTGATCCCGCCACCTTGATCGCCGAGGAAATCCACCCCATTGAAGACTTCACCTAAGCCGCAGGACTGCACCACCAGATTGTGGACGTTGTGATTCGCAGAACCTCCATTGAATGATCCGTGACAAGGATTCTGGCTGGCGCGACCGTCAATCTTGATGCCGATCGTATTGAAACGAAAATGAGAATTGGAAAACGTAACGTTGCCGCTCTCGATCTCGACACCGATAACGTTATTGTCGGCTTGCACGTTGGAGAAGCCCAAATATTCGCTGAAGTTGTGGGCATGGATCAGCCGAAAATTGTTCGCACCCGAGATATTTGAGAATATGCCCATCTGAGGCGTGCTGAACGCGAACATAGCATTTTCCAGGTCCAGTCCCGTGCCGGCTATGTTGTTGATCTGAACATTCTCAATCCGAACCTTTGAACAACTGCTAATTCGGATTCCCACCTGCCCTGCATCCGACCGCTTCGACGACGGATCGCGTGCCGACGATTCCGGGCTCGTACCCACGATCGTCAGATCTCGAACCGTGAAAAGCTCAGAAGATGCTCGACAGGAAATAGCTGGCGCATTTTCAGTGATCTGAAGCGTCGCGGTGGGGCATTCCCCGTGGATGGAAACGGGCCTGGCTATGGAAGGAGTCGTAAGCCCGGTCACCTTGACTATTCGTCCGCACGGAATGACGACGTCTTGTTCGGTCTCGATAAGCCGTTGAACCAGAGTCGTATCATCGATAGGGCTCGGATTATGTTCCATGCGCATCGTTGTCGCGCTTAACGCCACAGGCATCGAGAGCACCGCGGCGAGGATTCCGACCGACCTAAGAGAATGCTTGCGGGACGAGATGCATACATCGCACATAAATTAGCTCGATCTGGAAAGCTCCACGACGCGAACTAAGATAAGATAGCTGCATCTTTCAAGTGCTCAAACAGCACCGAAAAAGCTTGCTGTCCACCGAGATCCAGGAGGCTATGTTCAACCTCTGGAGTTGGTTGCAATGAATGCAAATTGTCAGTTACCGGCACATTGCCCGAACCGATCGACAATTCTACAGTAGCCGTCTCGGTCGTCGTTGCCGGAGCAGGGCCGAAAACGAAATGCTCGAGGTTCGAGGCATTGCCCAGAGATGACTGGGATGCGGTCATGGGAGGCGCCGGCTGCTGCGGGGTCGGGACGCCAATCACGCCATCGCGATTCAGATCCTGGTGGAAACTCGGCTCGAGCGATTCCAAGGCCGCACTAGCGCCCGACACGGT